>NZ_JBELOI010000002.1:426490-439172 GCF_040276065.1 Castellaniella sp. GW247-6E4
GCGGCCTTCTCAGCGGCGGCCTTCTCGGCAGCCGCTTTCTCGACGGCAGCCTGTTGCGCCTCGGCCTTTGCCTTGGCCGCTTGTTCCGCCGCCAGGCGTTCTTGTTCTTCGCGCAGCTTGCGCTCCTTCTCCAATGCAATTTCGGCGTCGGCCTGGGCCTTGGCGGCCGCCGCTGCGCGCGCTTGGGCCTCGGCGAGGGCTTGCGCCTGTTGCTCCGCTTGCGCGCGGGCCGCGGCGAGAGCGGCCTCCTGGGCGCTATTGTCCGGTGGTGTGGGTTCCGGCTCGGGCTGAGGTTCCGGCTGAGGTTCGGGTTCGGGCTCCGGTTCCTGGGGCGTCTGTTCGGCCGGCGGGGCGGCGTCGGCCACGGTGCCCTGAGCCCAGAGCTCGATCTGGACGGGGCCCGGGTTGTCGGGCGCCGCGTTGAAGCCCACGACCATCAGGACGATGACCAGACCGTGCGCCAGCAGTGAGTACATCAGGCCGCGGCGTTCCTCGCGACGCCCGTCGCCGGATTCCTGTTCGCGTGTCGAAAAACGTTCAAAGAGTTTCATGAGCCTGTGAGTGTCTGTCGTGGCCTGGCGTCCGGGTTCCCGATGCCTGTGGCCTCGTCAGCGTTTCTGTTCGGTGGCGGTCTGGTTCACGAGTAAACCCAGGCGCGTGATGCCACCGGTGCGCAACTGGTCCATGACCTGCATCACGGACTCGTAGGGCACCTTGCCGTCCGCGGAGATCACCACGGGCGTTTCGGCCGTGGCCACCGCCTGGACCTCGGCGAGAAGGTTCCGCTTGTCGACCATGCGGAACGAGGTGCCCGAATCGCGTAGGCGCATGCTGATCTCGCCGTGCTCGTCGATCTGGACCTCCACGGGCTTGACCGGGACCTCGGAGGCCGTGCCGACCGAGGGCAGTTCGATCTGGCCCGGCGTGATCATCGGCGCGGTCACCATGAAAATCACCAGCAACACCAGCATGACGTCGATGTAGGGCACGACGTTGATGTCGTTCTTGAGTCGCCGCACGTTGCGGCCGCGCAAGGTTCCCATGTCAGTGCACCTGGCGTTGCAGGATATTCAGGAACTCGTCGACGAAACTATCGAAGCGGATCGACAGGCGGTCGATCTCGTTCGTGTAGCGGTTGTAGGCGACGACGGCCGGGATGGCCGCGAACAGGCCGATCGCGGTGGCGATCAGCGCTTCCGCGATGCCGGGCGCAACCGCCGCGAGTGTGGCCTGCTGCATGGTCGACAGTCCCATGAAGGCATGCATGATGCCCCAGACCGTGCCCAGCAGCCCGACGTAGGGACTGACCGAGCCGGTCGAGGCCAGGAAGTTCAGATGGGCCTCGAGGCTGTCCATCTCGCGCTGGTAGGCGGCCTTCATGGCCCGGCGGGGCGCGTCCAGCAAGGTGTCGCCACGGGCGGCCGAGCGGCGCGCTTTGATGAATTCCGTCATGCCCGCGTCGAAAATCCTCGCGAGCGCCCCATGTTCCTCTCGACGTGAGGCAATGGCCTGCTGCAGGACGGTCAGGTCGCCGCCGGCCCAGAAATCATCCTCGAAGCGCCGGGTCTGCGCATCGGCGCGCTTGAGCGCCGCGCGTTTGCTGAAGATGTACGTCCACGACAGGATCGAGACGGCCAACAGGATCAGCATGACGATCTGGACCGGAATGCTGGCGTTCCCAATGAGGGACAGCAGCGACAAATCGCTTTGGGATTGCATGGTTAGTTTCTGGCCTTTTCCAGTAGGTTCCTGAGGGATGGTGTCATCCGGACGGGTTTGAAGGTTTCAGAGTGCACGGCACAGACTTGGATGTCGGCCGTCGCGAGGAGCTCGTCGTCCCGCCGGGCCTCCTGGGCGAACAGGAGGATCGAAGCGCCGACATTGGCTACTGCGGTATGGATGTCGACCCTGTCGTCCAGGCGCGCGGGGCGATGATAAGTCACGGCCGCGCGCCGCACGACGAACACCACGCGTTCCTGCGCGGCGAGCACGCGCTGATTCATCCCGAGCGCTCGTAGCCATTCCGTGCGCCCGCGTTCAAAGAACTTGAGGTAGTTTGCGTAGTAGACGACACCGCCCGTGTCGGTGTCCTCGTAATATACGCGAATGGGCAGAGTGGCGGGCGGATTGGGGGCGTGCGGATCCATTTTTTCGTTAAGCCGTGTGACAGGCCGCCTGCGCGCGCCTGTGCGCATGGGCGGGCGATCGTGGCTTAGAGGGATTTTAGCGTTTCGAGTATGAACGCGACAGCCTGATCGGGCGTCACCCGCTGGGCCTCGCTCTCGCGGCGCGCCTGGATTTCGACCACACCGTCCTTCAGGCCGCGCTCGCCGAGCGTGACGCGCAAAGGGATCCCGATCAACTCCCAGTCGGCGAACATGATGCCGGGACGGGCATCGCGATCGTCGAGGATCACGTCCACGCCGGCGTTTTGCAGCGCCTCGTACAGCGTTTCAGCCGTGTTGCGCACAGTTTCACTTTTGCCGAAGCCGATCGGGCACAGCACCACCTCGAATGGCGCGAGCGCGCGGGGCCAGATGATGCCACGTTCGTCGTGGCTCTGCTCGATCGCCGCCGCCGAGATCCGGCTGATGCCGATGCCGTAGCAGCCCATCTGCATGAGGGTCGGCTTGCCGTCGGTCTCGAGAAAGGTCGCGTTCAGCGCGCGCGAGTACTTGTCGCCCAGGAAGAACACGTGGCCGACCTCGATGCCGCGCTGGATCGACAGAGCGCCGCCTTGGGGATCGGGGTCGCCGGCCACGACGTTGCGCAGGTCGGCGACGACTGGCTCGGGCAGGTCGCGGCCCCAGTTCACCCCGGTGTAGTGATAGCCTTCCTCGTTGGCGCCGCAGACGAAATCCCCCATGTGGGCAACCGTGTGATCAGCGATCAGGGTGACCGGCCCGCGCAGTCCGATCGGGCCCAGGTAGCCGGGCGGGCTGCCGAATGCATCGAGGATCTCGGGCTCGGTGGCAAAACGGTAGCCGGCCTCGAAACCAGGCAGCTTGCTGGTCTTGATTTCGTTCAGTTCGTGGTCCCCGCGGATCAACAGCAGCCAGATGCGCGCCGGGCCATCGGCCGGGTCCGTCGCCAGCACGATGGATTTGACGGTGCGTGCCAAGGGCAGCCCGAGCTGTTCGGCCACGATTTCGCATTTCGGGGCTTGCGGGGTGGCGCGCTTTTCGAGGGCTTCCCGCGCGGCCTCACGCTCGGGGATCAGGCAGGGGGCCGCGGCCAGCTCGATGTTGGCGGCGTAGTCCGAAGCCGGGTTGTAGACGATCAGGTCCTCGCCGGTGTCGGCGATGACCTGGAATTCGTGGCTGCGCGAGCCGCCGATCGAGCCGGTGTCGGCGGCCACCGCGCGATAGCTCAGGCCCAGGCGGGTGAAGATGCGCTGATAGGCCGCGTACATGGCATCGTAGCTGGCCTGGGCGCCCGCCTCGTCGCGGTCGAACGAGTAGGCGTCCTTCATCGTGAACTCACGCCCGCGCATCAGGCCGAAGCGTGGGCGCCGTTCGTCGCGGAACTTGGTCTGGATATGGTAGAAGTTCACCGGCAGTTGACGCCAGCTGTGGATCTCGTTGCGCGCAATGTCGGTGACGACCTCCTCGGAGGTCGGCTGCAGGACGAAGTCACGCTGATGACGGTCCTTGATGCGCAACAGTTCGGCGCCATATTGTTCCCAGCGGCCGGTTTCCTCCCAGAGCTCGGCGGGCTGGACGACCGGCATCAGCAGTTCGAGCGCGCCGGCGCGGTCCATTTCCTCGCGCACGATGGCCTCGATTTTGCGCAGCACCTTCAGGCCCATGGGCATGTACGTGTAGATCCCTCCTGCGATCTTGCGGATGAACCCTGCGCGGGTCATCAACTGGTGGCTGACGACCTCGGCATCCGCGGGCGCTTCCTTCAGGGTGTTGAGATGGTACTTGCTGGCGTACATGGTAGGGTTTCCGGTTGGTACGTATAATCGGCAGTAATTGTATTGAATTCATTATCGAGGTGGCCCCATGCTGGATCGAGAAGGCTACCGTCCTAATGTCGGCATTATCCTCGTAAACCAGAAAAACGAGGTTTTTTGGGGCAAACGCATCCGGGAGCATGCCTGGCAGTTCCCGCAGGGCGGCATCAAGCACGGGGAAACCCCGGTGCAGGCGATGTATCGCGAGCTTCACGAGGAAGTCGGCTTGCGTCCCGAGCACGTACGGATATTAGGACGGACGCGCGACTGGCTGCGCTATGACGTACCGGATCATTTCGTGCGCCGTGAATTGCGAGGGCACTACAAGGGGCAAAAGCAAATCTGGTTCCTGCTGCGTATGGTGGGGCGCGATTGCGACGTCAGCCTGCGTGCCACCGAATCGCCCGAGTTCGACGCCTGGCGGTGGAATGCGTACTGGGTGCCGCTCGAGGCGGTGATCGAGTTCAAGCGCGAGGTCTACACGCTGGCCTTGCACGAGCTCTCCGGCCTGCTGTTTCGCCGCACGCCCGAAAACCGCTACCTGCGGCACCGTGGCGGCCGCGCGGCCGCCAAGTCGCCCGCGCGCGAAGCATGAGCAGGGTTATGATTGCGTATTCCAGATACGCCCTCACATAAGGTTTGAACGCATGCTCCAAGACCTCGACTCATTGGCCGAGCGCATCCGGAAACTGGTTCAGGCGGCTCGCCAGCTCCAGGCGGAACGCGGCACCCTGCAGGCCCGCGTCCGCCAGCTCGAGCAGGAATGCAACGCCCTCAAGGACCAGCAGATCCGCGAGCAGGACGAATTCACGCGCATGTCCGAGCGCGTCGCGCACCACGACCACGAGTTGCAGTCCGTGCGCGACGAGGCGCTCGCGGCCCGCGCGGCGCTCGAGGACCAGGTGCGCGGCCAGAAGGGGCAATCCGACGCCTTGCGGGAACGCCTCGAGCATGCCGAGTCCGACCGTGACAAGCTGCGCCAGGTCGCGCAAAGCGCCCAAGAACAGATCGACTTGATCCTAGAACGCCTGCCAGGCGCGGAGTAACCCTCATGGAACGCGTAGACGTCTCGATCCTCGGCCGCGACTATTCGCTGGCCTGCGCACCATCCGAAAAAGAGGCCCTGTTGGCCGCCGTGCGGCACGTGGACCAGCGCATGCTGGCCATCAAGGGGGCCGGCAAGATGGCGAGCAACGAGCGCATCGCCGTCATGGCCGCGATTCAGATCGCCGGCGAGCTGCTGAACATGCGCGCGCCCGACGGCCCGCTCAGTAATATTGCTTTGGGCGATTTCAAGGGTAAAATCGATGCCATGAACGATATGCTCGATCAAGTGCTCGGGCCTGCCGTTTGAGGCATAGACTGTTTTCGGCCTCCGCAAGGTGTCCGTACCCTTTAGTCCCTGCCGTGTTCGTGACTTGGCCATACATTCCTTGAACCAATGCTAATTGGCATAGGTTGCTGGATTGACAGATGGGTGCGCTACCTTTGTTGGATAGCCCGAAGCCTGACTGAAGGCGACCACCGTGAACCTCCGGTTCCGGGATGCCGGCCTAGACGGCACATGCGGGGCATTTCTCGAAAGCTCGTCAGTGTTGACGGGCTTTCGTCTTTTCAGGAGTCTTGAATGTATCCAACCACGGATAAACGTAAGCGCATGCTGTCCCTGCTGCCCGCCCTGATTCTGGCTGGCGCCGCGCTGGGTGTTTCGGTGCCGGTCGCCGCCCATGGCGACGGGCCGGATGGCCGCCGGGCGCACGCGCCCCGCGCCAGCCTGCACGCCCAGGCCTCATCCGAAATCGCCCAGGACACCGTGCAGATCGTTCTGGCGGCCGACTTGCGCGCGGACACCCAAGAGGCGGCCGCCGAGGGCCTCAACACCCGCCTGGACGCCGTCATGCGGCAGGCCAAGGACCAAAAGGGCGTCGAGGCGCGCAGCGGCAGCTATCGCATCTGGCCCTCGAGCGGGCAGGACGGCAAGATCGCCGAGTGGCGCGGGCGTGCCGAGATCATCCTGACCTCCAAGGATTTTGCGGCGGCCTCGCGTCTGGCCGCCGACCTGGGGGCCCGCATGCCCATCTCCGGGATTTCCTTCTCGGTCTCGCCCCAGGCGCGTGCCGCCGCCGAGCAGGCCCTGCTTGTTCAGGCCGTCGATGCCTTCAAGGCGCGGGCGCAGGCCCTGACCGATGCCTTGGGCTTCGCCTCCTACCGCTATGATTCAATCGATCTCGGGGGCAGCGGCGAGTCCATGCCCAGCCCCATGCCGCGCATGATGATGGCCATGGCTGCCGACGCGCCGGCGGCGCCCGTCGAGGGAGGTACCGAGACCGTCAGCGTGTCGGTGAGCGGGACGATCTGGCTGCGGCCCGCCCATACAGCAGCAGACCAATGATGATCATGGGCAGCGACAGCATCTGACCCATCGACAGCCCGCCGGCCAGCAGGCCCAGGAAGGCGTCCGGTTCCCGGGTGAACTCGACCAGGAACCGGGCCGCCCCGTAGCCCATCAGGAATACCGCGCTGATTTGCCCCGTGGGGCGCGGCTTGCGCGCAAACCACCAGACCAGCGCGAACAGCGCGAATCCCTCGAGCCCCATTTCGTAGAGTTGCGAGGGGTGGCGCGCGAGGCCATCGTGCGCCTGCGGAAAGACCATGCCCCAGGGCAAATCCGTGGGCCGGCCCCACAGTTCGCCGTTGATGAAGTTCCCCAGGCGGCCCGCCGCCAGGCCCAGCGGAATCAGCGGCGCGATGAAATCGCCCAGTTCGAGCAGCGTGCGCCCCCGCCGACGTGCCAGCAGCAGCATGGCGATGATCACGCCCAGCAGGCCGCCGTGGAAGGACATGCCGCCCTCCCACACTCGGAGGATCGCCAGCGGGTGGTTCACATAGTCCGCGAATTTATAGAACAGCACATAGCCCAGGCGCCCGCCGAGGATCACGCCCAGCACGCAATAAAAGATGATGTCTTCGAGGTCGCGCAGGTCCAGGCCGCAGGGATGGTGCCGGATACGCCAGCGGCCGAGCAGCCAGGCCAGGCCGAAGCCCGCCAGGTACATCAGGCCGTACCAGTGAATGGCCAGTGGCCCGAGCTGCAGGGCGATGGGGTCGATCTGGGGGAATGGCATGTCCGTCCCGGGGGCGAAAAATTATCATGGATAATAACGCGATCGGATGGCGCCGCGCGCCGAGCGGGATAGGCAGGATAGGAATACAGTTCATGGGAATATCGATGTCGAGGATCCGGGCGGCAGCCCTGGTGATGATCGTGGCCGCGGCATGGCCCGCGGCGCGGGCAGAGACGGTTCATCCGGGGCAGGCGCTCGCGAGCGCGCGGCAGTGTCTGGGTTGTCATCAGGTCGACGCTCGCCGCGTGGGTCCGCCGTTCACAGCTATCGCCGCCCGCTTTGCCGGCCAGCCCGGGGCGCGGGATTATCTGGCTGAGGTCATACGCAAGGGCAGCACCGGTCAATGGGGTGCGATTCCCATGCCGGCCCAGCCCCGCGTCAGCGAAACCGACGCGCGGGTTCTGGCGGCATGGATCTTGTCCCTGGGGGC
The DNA here is from genome assembly GCF_040276065.1 of Castellaniella sp. GW247-6E4. Taxonomy (NCBI): domain Bacteria; kingdom Pseudomonadati; phylum Pseudomonadota; class Betaproteobacteria; order Burkholderiales; family Alcaligenaceae; genus Castellaniella; species Castellaniella sp. GW247-6E4. The sequence goes on from NZ_JBELOI010000002.1 coordinate 434,004, forward strand.
CGAGCGCTAGGGGGATCGCCGCGGGTGCGCGGCGTGATGTTTGGGAGAAAAAATGGAAACGGCAATATTGGGCGGTGGGTGCTTTTGGTGTCTGGAGCCAGTCTTCCAGGCGCTCGAGGGTGTCGACGAGGTGCAGCCGGGATTTTGCGGAGGGCATATCGAGTCCCCCACGTATGAGCAGGTTTGCCGCCAGGACACCGGCCACGTCGAGGTGATCCGCGTGCGCTTCGACCCGGCGCGCATTTCGTATCGCACCCTGCTCGAGGTTTTCTTTGGGACGCACGATCCCACCACGGCGGACCGGCAGGGCGGGGACATCGGTCCGCAGTATGCCTCGGTGGTGTTCTTCGCCGACGAAGGCCAGCGCGAGCAGGCGCAGGCGATCAAGGACGAGATGCAGGCGGCGCTGGGGATGCGGGTCTGCACGCGCATCGAGCCCGCCGGGCCGTTCTGGCCGGCCGAGGACCTGCACAAGGACTACTATCGTCGCAACCCCCAGCAAGGCTATTGCCAGGTGGTCATCGCGCCGAAGCTCGCCAAGTTCCGCCGGCGTTACGCCTCCTTGCTGCGTGACTAATGTCCTGTTCGGTCCATCCGCACGGGACGCTAGAGCTTCAGCAGCCTGGCGAGCGGGGCGCCGGGCAGCGTCAGGCGGGCGAGGCCGGCGAGGACCGCCAGGGTGACGGTCGTCCGGATCACCAGGATCACCCAGATGTCCGCGCCCAGCGTGAGGATCAGCAGCGTGTCCTCAATCAGCGCATGGCATAGCGACAGCCACGATAGCGCCAGCAGCCGCGTGCGCGCGCTGTAGCCTTCGCGCTCCGTGGCCTCGATGATGAGGGCCCCGCCGTAGGCCAGGCCCAGCAGCACGCCCACCGTGGTCAGGGGCGCGGCGCGCTCCTCCAGTCCGGACAGGCGCAGCAGCGGCGTGAGCAGGCGCGTCACCAGCCGTGTGACACCCAATCGCTCCAGGATATCGAGGAAGCACACCAGGAAGACGATGATCACCAGGATCATGGCCAGCGACTGGGTCGAGGACCACAGCCAGCTCCAGACGTCCGGGGTGCCGCCGGCCAGGGCCGAGTCCTGGCGCATCCAGTCCAGCGAGACGGGCTCCCGCAGCCAGCCCCAGGTGTCGCAGGCCCAGGTCACTGCGGCACCGTACAGGGCGCCGAGCGTCACCCGCAGCGCACCGGTGAATAGGGCGCTGGCCCCCGCGCGCCGGACGACGGATTGCTCCGTGGGCACGTTATGGGCGAACAGCATCATGGCCCCCAGCGCGCTGATCTGCGCCACGTTCATCCGCAGGTCGTCCGAGAGCGCGGCCATCGAGGCCAGGCCGCCGTAAATGTTCGTCAGGATCGTGGTCGCCCAGATGATGCCCGCCTCGGGCGGCAGGCCCAGCAGCGCCATCGCCGGCGCGATCGCGTCCCCCACCACGGCGATCAGCCCCAGGCGCTGTGCGATGTAGACGAGGACCATCACGGGCACCATGATGCGCGCGATGGTCAGGAACATGCGCAGGCTGCGCAGCGCGATGGTGCGCGGATAATCCAGGATGGACGTCATGGGCGCCCCTTCGAGCGACAGGCCGGAATGCCCGAGATTGTAGTCGAGGCCGAACATGGGTTTTGTCCCGGCGCGGGCCGGGATGCCGGCCGCCTGGGCGGCGGCGACGGCTCAGGCCTTGAGCACGCCGCGCCGGATCTGGTCGAGCTCGATGGATTCGAACAGGGCCTTGAAGTTGCCCTCGCCGAAGCCCTCATCGCCCTTGCGCTGGATGATCTCGAAAAATATCGGCCCGATCTGGTTGGCGGTGAATATCTGCAGCAGCAGGCCGCCGCCGGGCGCACCGTCGAGCAGAACGCGGTTGCGGCGCAGCCGGGCGGTGTCCTCGCCGTGGCCGGGCAGCCGCCGGTCCAGCAACTCGTAATAGGTGTCTGGCGTGTCCAGGAATCGCACGCGGCCCGCCAGGCCCTCGACCGTGCGATGGATGTCGTCCGTGGCCATGGCGATGTGCTGGATGCCCTCGCCGCGGTAGCGGTCCAGGTATTCCTGGATCTGTCCAGGCTTGTCGCCGCCCTCCTCGTTGATGGGAATGCGGATCTTGCCGCAAGGCGAGGTCATGGCCATGGATTTCACGCCGGTGACCCGCCCTTCGATGTCAAAGTGGCGGACTTCGCGGAAATTGAAGATGCGCTCGTAGAATTCGGCCCATTCCCGCATGCGGCCCTTGTGCACGTTGTGCGTCAGGTGGTCGATGGCCGTCAGGCCCGCGTCCGGGTGCGTCGAATCCACGGTGGCGGTGGCGGCGTGCAGCGGCTCGAAATCCACGTCGTAGATGTCGATGTCCCCGATGCCGCCGTGTCCGTGCTTGCCGCGCCAGCGATCCACGAGATAGATCAGGGAATCGCCGATCCCCTTGATGGCGGGGATGTTGAGTTCCATGGGGCCGTTGTGTGAATCGAAGCCCCAGGCGCCTTTTTCCAACGCCATGTCCATGGCGCGGGCGGCGTCCTGGACGCGCAGGCCGATCGCGCAGATCGAGGGGCCGTGCAGACGGGCGAAGCGCTGGGCAAAGGAATCGGGCTCGGCATTCACCAGGAAATTGATCGCGCCCTGGCGGAACAGGGTCACGTTCTTGTTGCGGTGGCGGGCGATGGCGCGAAAGCCGAGTGCTTCGAAGGCCCGGCCCAGGGCCGCCGGATCCTCGGCCGTATATTCGATGAACTCGAAGCCGGCGGTGCCCATGGGGTTGTCCCAGGGTTCGAATCGTGTGCTCATGAGGGCTCTCCTGGTGTCAGCGCTCCGGCTCATGGACGTGAGCGCCCATGTTTGGAATTTTAGGGGATGACACCCGGAGAAAGATTGCAAACATGGAGGCCAGGAACTATGGTTGAGCAATATTCATCCACATAAATCGATAAAGCAACAATATCATGCCTAATATTGATCTCGATCGAACGGATCGGCAGATTCTTGCCCTGCTGCAGCAGGATGGACGGATCAGCAATCAGGACTTGGCCGAGCGCGTGTCCCTATCTCCCAGCCCCTGCCTGCGCCGGGTCCGGCGCCTGGAGGAGCAGGGCATCATCCGCCGCTATGTGGCCCTGGTCGATCCCGAGCGGCTGGGGCTTGGCCTGCTGGCCTATGTATTCGTGCGGCTGGACAAGACCCATCGGGCATCGCATCAGTCGATCCCGGATTTCGCGCACGACGTGCAGGGCTGGCCCGAGGTGGTCCAGTGCTACGCCATGTCGGGCGACATGGACTATGTGCTGAGGGTGCAGGTCCAGGATCTGGCCCGGTTCTCGCAGTTTGTCATGGATACCTTGATGCGTCATCCGGCGGTCGTGGACATGCGGTCGAGCTTCGCCTTGCAGACCGTCAAGGAGACCACCGAACTGCCGGTCTGATGAGGACGGGCGCGAAAGGCTGCGCAGGGCTCCCGGGAGCGGCGGGATCTTTGATATAGAATAAAACTATCGATAAATAATAAATATTCAAATTTATTAAATACGCGGCTTCGCCTAGACTTGCGGCATGGGCTCGCCAACCTTGTGGGCCGCCAAACATCCGCCGACCACGGGCCGGTGGATCCGATTCACTCCCAGGAGGACGTCATGAAGAAACTCACCACCGCCGCGGGCGCTCCCGTCGTCGACAATCAGAACACCATGACCGCCGGGCCGCGCGGTCCCGCCTTGCTGCAGGATGTCTGGTTGCTCGAAAAGCTCGCGCACTTCGACCGGGAGGTCATCCCCGAGCGCCGCATGCACGCTAAAGGCGCCGGCGCCTACGGCACGTTCACCGTGACCCATGACATCACCCGCTACACCCGTGCCGCGCTGTTTTCCGAAATCGGCAAAGAGACGCCGATGTTTGCGCGCTTTTCCACCGTCGCCGGCGAGCGCGGCGCGGCCGACGCCGAACGCGATATCCGCGGCATCGCCATGAAGTTCTACACCGAGCAGGGCAACTGGGACTTGGTCGGCAACAACACGCCGGTGTTCTTCTTTCGCGACCCGCTCAAGTTCCCGGACCTGAATCATGCGGTCAAGCGCGATCCGGGCACCGGCATGCGCAGCGCCCAGAACAACTGGGAATTCTGGACCGGCCTGCCCGAGGCGCTGCACCAGGTGACCATCGTCATGAGCGATCGGGGCATCCCCTCGGATTACCGCCACATGCACCTGTTTGGCAGCCACACTTTCAGTTTCATCAACGCGAACAATGAGCGTTTCTGGGTCAAGTTTACGTTCAAGAGCCAGCAGGGCATCCGCAACCTCACCGACGCCCAGGCCGGCGAGCTGATCGGCCGCGACCGTGAGAGCTCGCAGCGCGACCTCCACGAGTCGATCGCGCGAGGCGAGTTCCCGCGCTGGACCTTGTATGTGCAGATCATGCCGGAACAGGAGGCGGGCGCCTATCACCTCAACCCCTTCGATCTCACCAAGGTCTGGCCGCACGGCGACTATCCGCTCATCGAGGTTGGCGTGCTGGAGCTCAACCGCAATCCGGGGAACTTCTTCGCCGAGGTGGAGCAGGCGGCCTTCACGCCCGCGAATGTCGTGCCTGGGATCGGTTTTTCGCCAGACCGCATGCTGCAGGCGCGCCTGTTTTCTTACGGTGATGCGCAGCGCTACCGCCTGGGCGTCAATCATCACCAGATTCCGGTCAATGCGCCGCGCTGCCCCTTCCACAGCTATCATCGCGATGGCGCGATGCGGGTGGACGGCAACCACGGCGGCATCACCGGCAACCAGCCCAACAAGGCGGGCGAGTGGGCCGAGCAGCCCGAGTACCGCGAGCCGCCGCTCAGCCTCGAGGGCGCGGCCGACCATTGGAACCATCGCGAGGATACGGATTACTTCTCGCAGCCCGGCGCGCTGTTCCGGCTGATGTCGCCCGAGCAGCAGCAGGCCTTGTTCGACAACACCGCGCGCGCCATCGCGGGGGTGAGCAAGGATGTGCAGGACCAGCATGTCGAGCACTGCACCCAGGCTGATCCGGCCTATGGCGCGGGGGTGGCTGCCGCCATCAAGGCCCTGGGCTAGATCCCGATGGGCGGGCTGGCGCGAGGTTTTCGCCAGTCCGTTTGCGAGCTGTTTTCCGGCTATGGTATAGTCACGCTTCTTTGCTGCCCGGCCCCTCGGGTTAACCCGGTCA